>NZ_JBHTRF010000001.1:296646-333056 GCF_042796115.1 Kitasatospora sp. NPDC056446
ACCCGCCATTCATAACCGCCGGCCACCCCGCCGGGCACGGGTGCTCCCGGGGTGTGTCGGACCACCCGGCCCCGGGGCACGGGATCCGGTGACGCGGTCAGCCCCCGGTGGGGCGGCCGCACCGGGTCAGGTGCAGTGGATCTTCCCGCAGTTCGGCGTCGGGATCCTGTTCTGGCTTCCCTGCTGCCACTGAAGACGCGGGATGGAGGCGGCCAGGGACATCAGGATGTCGAAGCCGATCTGGGCGAGGTTGAACGGGGGCAGACCCATCGCCACCTCCGCGTTCTGCAGCGCCCGGTCGTCGATCCACCAGATCGACAGGGTGCCGGTCTGGTTGACGTTCAGCCAGGCCCCGGGGTGGTTCTCGGTGCCGGAGCCCCAGCAGACCCGGCCGCCGTCGCCGTAGACCACGAAGTTGCCGTCCAGCTGCATGGAGGCGCGCCGCCCGCAGCCGGTGCTGCCCGGTGCCGTCCACTCGACGGCCGAGTTCTCCCGGCCGGTGAAGTCGCTGACCCAGGAGTAGACGAGTTCCAGCGTGCCGTCGTCCCGCATCTGGAGGGTGGTCCACTGGTCGGCGTTGCCGCTGGTGATCGCGTTGCCGCGGCAGAGGTTCCAGCCCTTCCACATCCAGCCGTTGCGCTGCTCGGCGCCCGGCGGCTGGCTGCCGCAGCTGTCGGGCTGCGGGCCGCCACCGCCGGTGTTGCCACCGCCACCGCCACCGCCGGTGTTGCCACCGCCACCGCCACCGCCGGTGTTGCCACCGCCTCCGGAACCGCCGCCGGTGTTGCCGCCGCCGCCACCGCCGCCCGGGGTCGGCCCGGCCTGGATGTTGTCCAGCCGCCAGCGCTGCTTGTCGGAGCCGTCGCACCGCCAGACGCCGAGCTGTTCGCCGGCGTTGTTCGCGGTCAGGCAGCCGCCGTCGGTGTCGCTGATGAGCCAGTACCAGCCGCCCCCGGCGTCGTGGAACGTCCACCGCTGGTTGTTGTTGCCCGACTGGTTCTGGATCAGGTGGGCTCGGTGGTTGCCGGGGTCGTGGTCCATGACCATGCCCTGGCCCGGGGCGGCCTTGCCGTCGGTGAGCAGGGTCTCGATGATCCACCGGCCGTTGCCGGCGTCCCAGAAGGCCCACCGCTGTGCGGGGTTCCCGTTGCCGCCCAGGGCCTTGATCGAGGTGCCCGAGGCGGTGCTGCCGCCGTCGAGGTCGGCGACCATGCCGTTGTTGTTCGACCGCAGGGCCGCGACCTGGCTGCTGCCGATGCCCGGCCGGATCACCGGGCCGGTGGACGAGCCCGGCTGCTGGCCCGGCTGCGAGCCCGGCTGGCCCGGCTGGGGCTGCTGCGGTGCGGTCGGGCCGTTCGCGACGTTGTCCAGCCGCCACTTCTGCCGGTTGGTGCCGTCGCAGGGGCTGACGGCGAGGGCTTCGCCGGGGTTGTTGGCGGTGAGGCAGTTGTTGTCGGTGTCGCTGGTGATCCAGAGCCAGCCGCCGCCCGCGTCCCGGAACGCCCAGTGCTGGTTGGCGTTGCCGTCCATGGTGCGGATGAGGTGGGTACGGTGGTTGCCCGGGTCGTGGTCCATGACCATGCCCTGGCCGGGCGCGGTCTTGCCGTCGGTGAGCAGGGTCTCCAGGATCCACCGGCCGTTCGCGGTGGTCCAGAAGGCCCAGCGCTGGGCGTCGTTGCCGTTCGGGGCGAGGGCCTTGATCGACGTGCCGGAGTTGGCCACGCCGCCGTCGAGGTCCGCCACCATCCCGTTGTTCGCGGACGTCAGGGTGGCGACGCGGTTGTCCGCGACCCCGGGGTTGACCACCGCGCCCGTCGCCGGGCTGGGTGCGCTGGGGCCCTGCGCGGAGTTGTCGAGCCGCCACCGCTGGCGGTCGGAGCCGTCGCAGGGGCTGACGGCGAGGGCTTCGCCGGAGCCGGTGGCGGTGAGGCAGTTGTTGTCGGTGTCGCTGGTGATCCAGAACCAGCCGTTGCTGGCGTCGTGGAAGGCCCAGTGCTGGTTGGCGTTGCCGTCCATGGTGCGGATGAGGTGGGCTCGGTGGTTGCCCGGGTCGTGGTCCATGACCATGCCCTGGCCGGGCGCGGTCTTGCCGTCGGTGAGCAGGGTCTCCAGGATCCACCGGCCGTTGCCGGCGTCCCAGAAGGCCCAGCGCTGGGCGTCGTTGCCGTTCGGGCCGAGGGCCTTGATCGCGGTGCCCGAGCCGGTGTTCGCACGGTCCAGGTCCGCCACCATCCCGTTGTTCGCCGAGCGCAGCGTCGCCACCTGGTTGTTGCGGACCCCGGGGTTGACGGCCGGGCCGGTGGCCGGGTTGGGCGGGTTGGGCTGACCGGGCGGGTTCGGGCCGTTGGAGACGTCTCCGAGGCGCCACTTCTGCCGGTTGGTGCCGTCACAGGGGTTGATGGCGAGGGCTTCGCCGGAGCCGGTGGCGGTGAGGCAGTTGTTGTCGGTGTCGCTGGTGATCCAGAACCAGCCGCCGCCCGCGTCGTGGAAGGCCCAGTGCTGGTTGGCGTTGCCGTCCATGGTGCGGATGAGGTGGGTGCGGTGGTTGCCCGGGTCGTGGTCGATCACCATGCCCTGGCCGGCGGCGGTCTTGCCGTCGGTGAGCAGGGTCTCGATGATCCAGCGGCCGTTCGCGGTGGTCCAGAAGGCCCAGCGCTGGGCGTCGTTGCCGTTCGGGCCGAGGGCCTTGATCGACGTGCCCGAGCCGGTGTTCGCACCGTCGAGGTCCGCCACCATCCCGTTGTTCGCCGAGACCAGCCCGGCCACCTGCCCGGCCCCGATGCCCGGGTTGACCACCGGGCCGCTGCCCGGCTTCGGCGCCGGCGGCTGGGCCGCCCTGGGCGGCACGCTGCCCAGGCCCCAGCGCTGCGAGTCGGTGGAGTTGCAGTCCCAGATCTGCAGGGCGGTGCCGTTCACGGCGGTGCCGTCCTTCACGTCCAGGCACTTGCCCGAGTTCGGGTTGACCAGCGAACTGTCCTTCCCCTGCTGCCAGTTCTGCGCGACGCTGCCGTTGCAGCCGTACAGGCCCACCCGGGTGCCGGCGGCGGTGCCGCTCCCGGCCACGTCGAGGCACTTGCCGAACGCCTTCAGGGCGAAGACGCCACTGCTCGCGGACGGGCTCCACCGCTGGGAGTCGGTGCCGTTGCAGTCGTACAGCTGGACCGGGGTGTTGTCGGCGGTGTTCCCGCCGGTGACGTCCAGGCACTTGCCGGGGAACGCCGAGTAGACGGGCGCAGCGGCACCGCCGCCGGTGCCCCCGCCGGGGTTGCCACCGGTGCCGCCGCCGGGGTTGCCGCCGTTTCCGGTGCCGTCGGTCGGGCCGGTCAGGCGGAACTTCTGCTGGTCGGAGCCGTTGCAGGCGCTGACCGTCAGCGGCCGGCCGGCGGCCGACAGGGTCAGGCAGCCTCCGCCGTCACCGTTGGTGATCGTCGACGACCCGTTCCCGGCGTCGGCGAACTTCCAGAGCCGGTCCGCCCGGTCCGCCGCCGCGGCCTGGAGGGAGGTCTGGTGGGTGCCCGTGTCCTGGGCGAGGACCATCCGCTCCTGCGGGCGGCTGCCGCCGTAGGTGAGCCGGGTCTCGATCAGCCAGTTGCCGTTGCCGCGGTCCCAGAACGCCCAGCGCTGGGCGTCGGTGCCGTTCGGCTGCCAGGCCTGGACGGGCGTACCGGCGGCGGGCACGGAGGACCGCACGTCCGGCACCAGCTGCGGGTCGGCCACGGACGCGAGGCCGATACCCTGCGCCGGATCCGGCCGCTGACCGCCGTCGGACCCGCCGGGGCCGCCACCGGGACCGGTGCCGGGACCGGTGCCGGGACCGCCCGGGCCGAAGCTCCAGGAGGGGAAGCTGGGCAGCGGGGGGAAGCCGGGCAGGCCGATCGCGGGGAGCGCGGGGATGGGGCCGCCGCCCGGGCCGCCGCCGGGGCCGCCGCCGGGGTTGCCGCCGGTGCCGGGGTCGGTGCCGGGGTCGGAGGTCGGGCTTGTGCTCGGGTTCGGGGACGTGCTCGGGGACGGGGACGTGCTCGCGGACGGGCTCGGGCTCGGGCTGGCGCTCGGGGACGTACTCGCGGACGTGCTCGGCGTCGGTGTCGTCGGCGTCGGACTCGGACTCGGTTCGCGCGTCCGGCAGTCGCGCGAGGGCGTCGGGGTGGGCGTGGGAGTCGGCACCGGCGTCTGCCCGGGGTCCGGCCGGCCCGGCTGGGCGGGCAGCTCGGCCCCGGTCGGCGGCGGCGGGGTGGCCGGCGCGCCCGGGAAGCCGGACGTGGACGGCCACGGAGTGTGCGGGAGGCCGGGCAGCGAGGGCCACGGCACGCCCGGGAAGCCGGGGACCGACGGCCAGGTCCATGACGGGAAGCCGGTATCGGTCGGCCACGCGAAGTCCGGCAGCGTGGGCGCGCCCGGCCAGGAGACGGCGGGCATGGCCGGGTGGCCGGGCCACGGAACGTCCGGGTGCCCCGGGAGCGCGGGCCACTTCACGTCCGGGTGGCCGGGGACGGTCGGCCAGGTGAGCTCGGGGTGCCCGGCGACGCTCGGCGCGGCGGGCTTCGGCCGCCCGGGGAGTGTCACCTCGCTACCGGGATCGGCGCCCGGGGTCGCGGCCGTCGGGAGCACCGGCCACGGCACACCGGAGGTGCCCGGCATGACCGGCCACGGGATGTCCGGGCGACCGGGGACCGACGGCCACGGGGTCGGGGTGTCGCCGAGCACCGGCGGCGGCCACGCGGTCACCGGCAGCTGCGGCGCCCCCGGCCAGTCGACCTGCGGCAGGTCCGGGTGCCCCGGCAGGGGGACGTCCGGGTAGCCGGGGACGGACGGCCACGGGATGCCCGGGGCGCCCGGGAGCGCGGGCCAGGTGAGCTCGGGGTGCCCCTTGACCGTCGGCCAGTTCAGGGCGGGGAAGCCGGGAACCGTCCGCCCGGCGCCCGGCCCGGACGGATCGGGCTTCGTGCACGGGGCGGACAGCGTCCACTTCTGGGCCGTCCCGCCGTCGCACGGCTGGGCGCTCAGCCCGGTGGATTCCTGCCCGGCCATGGTCAGGCACCGCTGGTCGGCGGCGCTGACGACGGTGAACGTGCCGTCACCGACCGGCTTGAACTGCCACTGCTGGTTCGGGCCGCCGTTCGGCTTCCCGGCGCCGTCGTTCTGCAGCGGCCCCAGGACGGTGGCGTGGGAGTAGAGGTCCTGCTGGAGGACGGCGCCCTGGGCGAGTCCGGTCTCCAGGGCGAAGCCGCCGCCCGGCACCGCGCGCAGGCGCCAGTTCTGCGAGGTGGTGCAGTTGCGCGAATAGGCCTGTACGGCCGTGCCGTTCGCGGTGGCGCCGTTGCGCACGTCCAGGTCGTAGGCGGGGCTGTACGCGGAGGCGGCGGCGGACAGTTGGACCACCGCCCCGTCGGCGGGCAGCGGCCCGCCGGGCGCGCCGCTCGCGGGGGCGCTCGTCGGGGCGTTCGTCGGGGTGTCCGTCGCGGCGCTCGCCGGGTCGCCCGTCGGATCGCTCGCCGCGAGCCCGGCCGCGGTCACGCCGGCCGCGGCGGGCGGCGCGCCGGCCGAGGCCGCCTTCGGCGAGGCGCCCCCGCCGGCCGACAGCATGGTCTGCCGCAGCGCGGCCCGGGCCTGCGGAGCGGGGACGGTGGGCTGCTGCGCGCAGGGCTCCTGCCGCAGACAGGCGTCCGTGTCCTTGGCGTTCGGCGCCGGGGCACCGACCTGGGCGGTCTGGCTCCAGCCCGGCGCGGTGACGTCCTCCGGACGCACCTCCACGTGGTTCACGGCGGGGTTCGTGAGGGGGCCGGTGGCCTCCCACCTCTCGCCGATCTTGGTTCTCCTGCGGCTCTCGGGGTCCTCGGCGCTGTACTTCTCGACCTTGTCGATCTGCCACGCCTTGAGGACGTCCCCCGCCGGGATCGAGCCGATCGCGGCCCACTCCGACTCGGACGCCCCCGTGGCCGGAATCGGATTGCCGACCGCACCGAACTGGTCGGGGATGTAGAAGAAGTTCCCGTTCGGCCTGATCTCGTAGATCAGGCCGGAGCGCCGGTAGCTCCTCGTCCCGTCCTTCTCGTCGACGATCTGTGAGATCCCGTCGATGGCGAACCTGTACGCCACCGACGAATCGTCCGTGGTGCTGACGTAGCCGCTGTTGTCCGTGCCGTTGGCGTCCTTGCCGCTGACGTGCCGGCGCAGGTCGTAGACCGGCTGCCCGGCCCGGACACCACGCGAGACGAGGCCGTCACGGAACACGGCGGCCGGGTCCGTCGCGGCGTCGCTGTTGCGGGTGCCGACGGTGAGCGGGGCGTCTTCTATCCGGTTCAGCGAGACGCCGCGGTAGACGACGCCGGTCGGGCGTTCCCTGCTGGCGTTCAGGCAGGGATGCAGGGTGGGCCCGGGGCCGGGGTTCACCGCGGTGGCGCGCGGCGGATCGATCAGGCCGGTGGCCAGGAGCGATGCCGACACCGTCAGCGCGAGCAGCGCGATCGGGCCGGATCTCCGCCGGCGACGGGCCGGGGAGGGGTGGGGGTGGGGGTGGGGACTGTTCGGACGCATCGCGTCTGCGAACCCTCTTTCGAGCAGGTCGGAGGACACCCGGGACCGGGTGCTGTGCGCCATCGAACGCGGAGCCGGTAGACAAGCGATCAACGCACCGGCCCGGCCCGGGCGGGACCGGCTCAGCGCCAGTGCACGACCACGTGCGAGACGAGGAACTGCACCGCCCAGATCACGGCGCTCGCACCGACGGTGGACCCGACCCCGACCACCAGCTGCTCACCCAGGCGTCCCGGACGCCACCCCGCCCCAGCCCGGCCCCGCTGCGCCTCCTCCCGTTCCTGTTCCCGCTCCCGCTCCCGCTCCCGCTCCCGCTCCCGCGAGGGCAGTGACGGCTGCGACCGCCGCTCCACCCCGTCCCAGCCCGAACCCGATGCGCCCCGCGCCCCACCCGGCGAGCCCGACTCGTCCACGCTCTGCTTCTCCGTTCCTTCGTGTTCCTCGTGCATCGGACGGGAGGGCGGTCCGGCAGCACCTGCCGTCCCCACCCGCCGTCCCCGCCCGGGCTGTCCGGGCCGTCGCCTACGCTTCCGCCAGACGCCGGCGTTGCACCAGCCGCAACGGTTGCCAATCGGATGCAACGCCGGAGAACCTGACGAGGGGGCAGCGTGCTGGAGAAACCGACCGGGCGACCCGAACGGCGCGGGCGGGACAACGAGCCCGAAGTCGAGGCCTTCGTCGGCTTCCTGCACCAGCTCTTCGAGGCCCTCGGCATCTCGCTCACCAGGCTCTCCACCCGGGTCTGCCGGGACAAGGGGTCGGTCTCCCGCTACCTCAGCGGCGAGCGGATCGCTCCCACGGACTTCGTCGACGCCCTCCTGCAACAGGTCGCCGAACTCAACGGCAACCCCGTCACCGACAGCGTCCGGGCCCAGGCCCACCAGCTGCGCCTGGAGGCGTTGCGGGTGCGCAACCCCTCCCACCACCAGCTCGACCGGCTCCGGGAGAGCCTGGGCGCGGCCGAACGCGAACTCCACCGCGCCAGCGTGCGGGAACGCGTCCTGCTCCGCGCCCTGGAAGCGGTCGAGGAGCAGGCCCGGCAGGCCGAACAGCGCTACCGGCAGCTGGAGACCGACTGGGCAGCGGCCCGCTACGCCTCGGGATCCTCCGAACTCGACCTCTATGCCGGGCCCGACGGAGCGGACGAGCTCAGGGAGGAGATCCTCGGACTCAAGACCGAACTCGAAGCCCTGCGGGAGGAGTTGCTGCGCGCCCGGGCGCTGAAGCACGAGGCGGAGGAGCAGTGCCTGCGGCTGGAGGCCCGCCTGCTCGCCGCCGAGGACGCCCTCAAGGCCGAGCGCGACCGGGCACAGGCGCAGGCGGAGGCCGAGACGCAGGCCGAAGCCGCGAGGGAGGCCGAGCGGGCCGCGGCGGCGGAGGAGGCGGCAGCGAGGGAAGCGGCAGCACGGGAAGCGGCGACGGAGGCGGCACACTCCCGGGAACTGGTCGACTCGGAGACATCGCACCGGATCCTGATGGACCTCAACGCTGCCCGCAGCCTCGCGGGCACGCTGCAGGCCGTCGTCGAGGGCGCGGTGCACGGGCTCGGCTTCGACGCCGCCGCGGTCAGCCTGGTCCGCCCGGACGGCGACCTCGTGGTGGCAGCCGTCTGGGAGCTGGAGGAGAGCCCGATGGGCGGCCCCTCCGTCCTGCTCGGCCAGATCGGCTCCCGGCGCTCCTGGGACCGGCTGCTCGGCGTCAGCGACCACTGGGGCGGCCTGCGCTTCCTGCCGTACGGCCGCGGCTGGGCCGTCGCCGACGACATCCCGAGCTGGACCGGGAACGGCCCGCTGCCCGTGTACGCCGACGACTGGCACCCCTCCGACGCCCTCCTCGCCCCGATGTACAGCGCCGGCGGCGACCTGCTCGGCGTTCTCTCCGTGGACCGCCCGCGCAGCGGCAAACGGCCCGACCCGTCCGCCGCACAGGCGCTGGAGAGGTTCGCCGTGCAGGCGTCCATCGCGATCGGCAACGCCCGGCTGCGGGCCGAGATGCAGCGGGCGCTGGCCCGCATGGAGAAGGAGGAGCAGGCCCTGCGGGCCAGCGAGGAGAGCTTCCGTCAGGCCTTCGAGTACGCCCCCAGCGGGATGGCCATCACCGAACTGCACGGCACCGGGCGCGGCCTGCTCAGCAGGGTCAACGACGCGCTCTGCAACCTGCTCGGCCGCCCCCGCGCGGTGCTGCGCCGGCAGACCTTCGCCGACCTCGTCCACCCCGAGGACCGCGCCCTGCTGGAACACGCCAACGCCGACGGCGGCCGGGCCAACGTACGGCTGGTCCGGCGGGGCGGCGACTACCAGTGGGTACGGGTGCGGAACTCGATCGTGGCCGACGCGGGCGAGGGCCCGAGCTTCCTGCTCACCCACGTCGAGGACATCAGCGACTGGATACAGGACGGGGCCGGCCGCCCGGGGTGAGTCGGCGGCAGGACGGCGGCGTGACGGGGGCGGCCGCTCACGCCGTCTCACCGCATCGCTACCCGGCCTTTGATCGACGCCGGACACCCGCATAGGTTGACCTGATGAGGGGTGGACTGCGGGAACGATGGACGGGACAGCCGCCGTGGGCGCGACGGACGCTCGCGGTGTACCTGATCGGCTTCCTGGAGGGGACCTGCGCCCACCTCCTCGACCTGATCGGCGGTGGGATCCACGTCTACGCCTCCTTCGCGCCGCCGCCGCTCCAGGTGCTCTTCGTCAGCCTGGCCGTCCTCGACCCGACCGTCGCCGTCCTGGTGGCCCGCCTCCGGCCCGTCGGCGTCCGACTGGCCGGCGCCGTGATGGCCCTCGACGTCCTCGCCAACTGGATCGTCAACTGGCCCCGGCTGCAGGAGAACCCGGCCTGGCTCCTACGCCCCGTCGGCCTGCTGCCCATCACCCTCTTCGGCCTCTTCGTCCTCGCGACCGCCGGCCCGCTGCTCCGAGCCCTGAAGGCCGCACCATGCCTTTCCCGCCTCCCCGCGCCCGGCGCGTAGGGTCGGAGCATGCTCCTGTGGATCAACGGGCCGTTCGGCGGCGGCAAGACCCAGGCCGCGCACGAGATCCGGCGGCGGCTCCCCGGCAGCGTCGTCTGCGACCCCGAACACGTCGGGTTCGGCCTGCACCGCATGATGCCGCCCGCGCAACGGGGGGACTTCCAGGACCTCCCGGCCTGGCGGCAGGGCGTCTACGAGGTCCTGGACCGCGCCCTCACCGGGCACGACGGCACGGTCGTCGTGCCGATGACGGTCGTGGAACCGTCGTACTTCCGCGAAACGGTCGGCCGGCTGCGGGAACGCGGCCACGACGTCCGGCACTTCGCCCTGCTCGCCTCCCGGGAGACCGTGGTGCGGCGACTGCGGGAACGCGGCTTCGGACACGCCGTGCGGCTCTTCGCCGGGAAGGACGCTCCGCTGCGCCGGGAGAGCTTCGCCCTGTCCAAGCTCGACCTCTGCCTGGACCGCCTGCGCGGGGAGGAGTTCGCCGAGCACCTGTGGACCGACGACCTCACCGTCCCCCAGGTCGCCGACCACATCGCCGCCTCTTCCGGCCTGACACTCTCCCCGAACACCGACAGCGCCTGGCGGGGAACCCTTCGCCGGGCCTGGACGGGCGCCAAGCACATCCGCTTCGACTGACCCAGGCCCGGGCGCCACACCTCTGCCATGCGCGAGCGACACCTCCGCAGACGCGGCGAGGAGCGGATGAGGGACGCTTGTCACTGGCAGACCCCCGCAGGCACGGGGAAGATGGTGAGCCGTGTGACGTCGACTGCCTGCATTGGGGCTGACCCCCGCCGGAGCGGGGAGGACCTGCAAACGGTACGGCGGCCGAGACCCTGGGTCGGGCGACCTCTGCGGGGCCAGGTTTGTCCATCGCCTGGAGGGACGCCGTCCCAGTGCGGCCAGGCTCCGGGTCGGTAGGGCAACATGTGTCAGACGTTCGGGGTCCTGACTGTAACGATCAGGGTTCCGATGGCCCGTCGGTCGGCGCGTCGAGCATATCGGCTTGCACCGACTCGAACCGCTACGAAGAAGGAGGCCTGTCCACCTACGGGGGTGTAGGGAGTCGAACACCGACTCCTGGACGGCCCGCAAGCCGATACGCTCCATGCGCCGCCACTCGGTGTACAACGAGTCCACGGCTCGCGCGGCGGTGATCAGGTCCGGGAGCTGGTCTTCCGCCCCGCAAGCGCGGCACCACGTCCGGATGTCGTCCTCAACGGACCTGCTCACCCGCCGCGACGTTGGGGAACGTCACGTCGTACTCGTAGCGAATGTTCTCACTCACCGGCTCGGAGACGATCCGGACTCGACGGATCTCCACGCCGCGCGAGATTGCCTCGACCACCACGTCGAGCCACAGCTGCCACCAGGCCGACCGGACAGCCGGATCATGCCGAACGCCTCCGAACTCGGTGAGAGGCAAAGATCCACGCCCCGAACGACGCCCCCGGCGCCTACCAGCCCTCATTCGACACCGAGAGCCGAGCCGACCCCGATCCCGCCGGGGATCCGGGACACGCCTGTCGGCGTGTTGGCGTCACATGTTCCACAAGGCCGTCGTGGGGCGGGGAACGGGGGAAACGGACGTGGGCGGGACCTGGACGCCGTTCTCGAGGAAGTCCTTGATGGTGGCGTACCAGGGCTTGTAGTCGATCCCGTGGTCCGTCAGCAAGGCGTCGTCGTAGTACTCCTTCGTGTGACCATGTTCAGGTCCCTCTCCAGAGACGAACCGTCAGTCCCATCCCGTTTCATGGGCCGGACATCCGCGCCGTGGGTCCGGGTGGCCGGGCGACGAGGAGACCTGATCCGCCGTTGCGCGGTTCTGCGTCCCGAGCTCACCTGGGGTCGGAATGGCCGACATCGGCAGTCGTCAGAGAGGCGAGCCGACGGAACTGGCTTCGGAAGTAGAGGAGCGGATCTCCGCCGCACTGGGCGACGTCGGTGACCCGGCCGACGACGATGGTGTGGTCCCCGCCGGGGAGGACCTCGTGCACCCGGCAGTCGATCCAGGCCAGGGCGTCGACGAGGTGGGGGGTGCCGGATACGGGGGACGGACGCCACTCCACGCCGACGAAGCGGTCCTGCTGGGCGCTGCCGAAGCGCCGGCCGAGCGCCTCCTGGTCGGCGGCCAGGACGTTGGCGCTGAAGGCGCCGCTGCGAACGATCCGGGGCAGGCTCCGCGAGCCGTTCGCTGCCGCGAAGGTGACCAGCGCCGGCGCGAGCGACAGCGCGGTGAGGGATTGGCAGGTGAAGCCGAGCGGTCCGTCGTCCAGGGCGGTGATGACGGCGACGCCGGTGCAGAAGTGGCCCAGCGTGCTGCGGAGTTCTCGCTCGTCGGGGTCGGAGGCGTGCGAGGCCGACGTTCGTGTCGCGGCTGACGGGGCCCGCGGTGGCCGCAGGGCGGTGCGTGTGCCGGGTCCGATCGGACTGTCCATGCCCGTCACCGTCGGCGGGACCGCTATGCGACGCCTATACTGATCTCGTCGCTTCAGGGTGATGGTGGTGGGAGGTCGAGGGAGAGTCCGGTCCCGGCGAGGAAGCCGTCGAGGAGGTCGGAGCGGTACTGCAGCCGTTTGAGGCGGTTGCGGACGAGGGTTTCGAGCCGGTCGAGGGCGACGCTGGCAAGGTTCGCCAGACTGCGTTTGACGTGGGCCCACAGGTACTCGACCGCGTTCAGCTCGGGTGCGTATGCGGGCAGCACGAACACGGTCAGCCAGTCCCGGGCGTCGACCAGGTCGTGCATGGCATGGGAGACGTGGGTGTTCAGCCGGTCCCACACCAACACGATCGGTGCCTTGACCAGCTGATGGACCCCGTCTATCAGACCGATGTAGTCGCGCTCGGACAGGCTGCGGCGCTCGCCTTTGCGCCCGCTGTGCCGTCGCAGCCGGTGGCACATCCGGGTCCGTGAGCCCGGCCGCACGGCGATCAGGCCTGCGACGGAGACGCGTCCGGAGCCGCGGCCGCAGACTCTGACGACCGGGGTGACGCCGCGCCGTCCCCACGTGCGTCCCTTGGGCGGTCTGCGGGTGAACCCGGCCTCGTCCTCGAAACAGAGCCATCCGCCGCAGGCCGCCCGGGCGCTTTTACCTCCGCCCAGGTCACCTCCCTCCACGCGGTCACAACCTGCTCGTCGCGCTCGGCGGCCCGCCGCGCGGGGACCTGCGGCGTGAAGCCGAGCCGGCGCATCAGACGGGTGGCCCCCGAGACGCTGTACGACACGTGGAACTTGCGGCCGATCAGCGTCGCCACCCGCGCACCGGTCCACACCTGGTCCTGGTCCCAGCCGTGCGTGGCCGGCCCCTGCTCGAGGTACTCGGCGAGCTTGTCCTGGCACCGTGCCGACAGCTTGCACCGCTGCCCGCCCGGTCCCCGTGAAGCCAGCGCGCCGACCCCGGCCTCCCGCCAGGCCTGCTGCCACTGGTAGGCCGATTTCACGGTCACCCGCAACCTGCGTGCGACCTCCCTCGGAGGGACGCCTTCGTCGAACAACGCGGCGGCCTCCAGCCGCACCGCCTCGCGGCGCTGACGTGCCTTCGCCGTCAGTCCGCCCCCATCCGCATAGCGCATACCAACGGCATAGCGCGCAAATGACCGCCAGTCAGCTACACAAACAGGCCAATCACCTCAAAGCGCCAAGGTCAGTAAGTGATCGCCGAGCCCCGCTATAGGAACGCGATAGGGGCCGAGATGAGCCTCCCGCAGTGGACCGCGGCCTTCGTGAGTGGTCCGAGCATCTGCCGTGTACGTGCGGGACCGGTCGCGTGTGACGGTGCCCCGCAGCCTGTAGGCCGTTCTGGGAGCGTGAGTCGGTTGGCACATTCCGAGGTTCGCAACGACGTCCGCGACATCCGCATGCCGGTGACCGCCGCGCAACTGGGTGTGTGGGTGGCGCAGCGCATGGAGCCCGAGAGCCCGCTGTACCAGTGTGGCGTCCACTTCGAGGCCGAGGGCCTCGACCCCGGGCTGCTGCGCCGGGCCGTGGCCCTCGCGGTGGCGGAGACCGAGGCGCTGCGGGCCGGCTTCGGGGACGAAGGCGAGGTGTACCAGGTCGTCCGGGCCGAGGTGGACGCCGGGCTGACAGTGGTGGACCTGCGGGCCGAGGCGGAGCCGTCGGAGGCCGCCCGGCGTGGGTGGCGTCGGACCGTGAAGTGCGCCAGAGCCGCGCTGGGGTGGAGGAAGGGGAAGCGACCCCCGGGTTCACACTCTGGTGAGGGGAGGCAGGAGACAGCCGGGGAACGGACTCACCCGGTGCTCGACCGGCGGCATCGGCCGCGGCGGGAGCGAACAGGATCTGGCGAGGCGGATTGATTCCGTCTGATCGGTCGAGAGAAATGTTCGGCTGTGCGCCATTTGATTAGCCCCCGGTTTGCGTGCTCTGCGCTCATGCCCGGCAGACGCCTGTGTCGCCGGCGTGTGACGAGTCCTTCTGTGGGATGAGTCGGTCATTCCCGTCGTCTTGTGGCGAAGCGAGACCCGCGCCCGATCATGCCCGCAGAAAACGCAGGACAGCCAGGACGCGGCGGTGTCCGTCGGCGTCGACTGGCAGATCGAGCTTGGTGAAGATATTACCAATATGCTTGTTGATGGCAGCGTCGCTGATGAAAAGTTCCGCTGCCAAATTCGCGTTCGACCTACCTTGTGCCATCAGGCTCAGCACCTCCTTCTCGCGCGCGCTCAGCCGCGCCAGCGGATCCTGGCGAAGACGCACCAACTGGTGGATCACTTCCGGGTCCACCACCGTGCCGCCGGCGGCCACCCGGTCCAGGGTGGCCATGAAGTCGCTGACCGCTCCGATCCGCTCCTTCAACAGGTAGCCCACGGCGGCCCCGTTGTCCGAGTCCAACAGGCGTACCGCATAGGACTGTTCGACGTACTGGCTCAGCACCACCACCGGCAGCCCCGGGTGCTCCCGGCGCAGTGCCACGGCTGCGCGCAGTCCGTCGTCGCTGTTCGACGGCGGCATCCGCACATCCGTGACGATCAGGTCCGGCTGTTCGGCGCGGACGGCCTCGGCCAGGGCGTCCGCGTCGCCGACGGCCGCGACGGTGCGGTGCCCGAAGCGTTGCAGCAGGCCGACCAGGCCCTCCCGGAGCAGGACCGCGTCCTCGGCGACGATCACCCGAAGTGGCATGGGATCTCCACGTGTAACAGGGTCGGGCCACCCGTCGGGCTCGACACGCGCATGCGCCCGTCGACCGCGGTGAGGCGGTCGGCGAGTCCGGTCAGGCCACTGCCCAGGGCCGGGTCCGCGCCGCCGTGTCCGTCGTCCGAGATCTCCAGGACGAGAAGGTCGGCGTGGTAGCGCCCGGACACCTTCGCGCTCGCGGCGCCGCTGTGGCGGGCGATGTTGGTCATGGCCTCGCTGATCAGGTAATAGACATTGGTCTCGACGTGCCGGGGCAGTCGGCCGGGCAGGCTCAGGTCGACCTCGACCGGCAGCGGGAACCGGCTGGCCTGCTCCCGCACCGCGGCGGCCAGCCCGTGGTCCGTCAGCACCGGTGGATTCAGACCGCGGATCAGGGTGCGCAGTTCCTCGTGGGCGGCGGAGAGCTGCGCCTGTGCCTCGGTCAGCTGCGCGCTCAGCGGCGATCCCTCGGGCGTGTCCAGGTGCATGAGTCCGAGCGTCATCCCCAGGGAGATGAGCCGCTGCTGCGCGCCGTCGTGCAGATCCCGCTCGATCCGGACCCGTTCGGCATCGAAGGCGTCTATCAGCCGTACACGGGACGCGTGCACCTCCTGCAGCGCGCTGCCGAGCTCTTCGTCACGCGGGGCGAGCATGGTCCG
Organism: Kitasatospora sp. NPDC056446; assembly: GCF_042796115.1. Classification (NCBI taxonomy): domain Bacteria; kingdom Bacillati; phylum Actinomycetota; class Actinomycetes; order Kitasatosporales; family Streptomycetaceae; genus Kitasatospora; species Kitasatospora sp. NPDC056446. The sequence continues at coordinate 311,951 of NZ_JBHTRF010000001.1, forward strand.
GGCGAGCGCGGCGCGCGCTCCGGCCCAGGAGGTCACCGTGTACGGCGAGGCGAGCAGCACGAAGGCGCCGAAGACGGCCCACGGCCAGGTGTCGCCGTCGGCCGCCTCGAAGCTGAGCGCCGGCACCCCGAAGGAGAAGAAGAGCACGAGCAGGTCCAGCCACCACAGCGCGGCCGCCGACATCAGGGTGAAGCCCAGTTCGCGCCAGGTCACGGGCTCCGTCAGCCGGGTGGAGATCCATGCGCGCACTCCTCTCTCCTCCGGCTCCCGGTGGGGGTTCGGGGTGTCGTCCAGGTCGACCAGCCGCAGCCGGCGGCGCTCGATGGTGGCAACCGTCATCGAGGAGAGGACGACCCCCACCAACGGAGCCACCCCGACCAGGACGACCAGCAGCACCAGGCCGATCACCAGACCGGCGGCCAGCACCGCCACCGCGGCCGCCCCGACCAGCACCCCGCTCGCCAGGTAGGCGACCGAGCGCCACGGCCAACTGGAGGTCAGGAAGCTCAACGGATGTTGGGCCATCGCCTGCCAGGCCGTCTTGGGACGCATGCCAAGTACCCTAACCCGGGGGCGCGCACGGAAAGGTAGTGCTGGCAATACCTTTGGAGTAGGGCCCGGATCAATGCAGGTGGCCCGCTGAATCGGTGGAATGCTCTGTGTGACGACTACGAAGCAGGCACCCACGGCGGACGCGGTCCAGCTCTACACCGTTCGCAAGGTCTACGGCTCGGGCGAGCGGGCGGTGACCGCACTGGACGGCGTATCGCTCGGCTTTCCGCGGGGAACCCTCACCGCGATCATGGGACCGTCCGGTTCCGGGAAGTCCACCCTGCTCCAGTGCGCCGCCGGTCTGGACCAGCCGACCGACGGGCGGGTGATGGTGGCGGGAGTGGACATCGGCGCGCAGACCGAGCGCGAGCGGACCAAGCTGAGGCGTGACCACATCGGCTTCGTCTTCCAGGCCTTCAACCTGGTCGAGTCGCTGACCGCCGCGCAGAACGTCGAGCTGCCGTCGCGCTTCGCCGGCCGCAAGGTCAGCCGCGACCAGGTCGCCGAGGCACTGCGCGTCGTCGGGTTGGCCGACCGGGCCGGACACCGTCCGAGCCAGCTCTCCGGCGGCCAGCAACAGCGTGTCGCCCTCGCCCGGGCCCTGGTCACCCGCCCCGACGTGCTCTTCGCGGACGAGCCCACCGGCGCCCTGGACACCAAGACCTCGCGCGAAGTGCTGCTTCTGCTACGCCAGTTGGTCGACCAGGAGGAGCAGACCACGATCATGGTCACACACGACCCGGTCGCCGCCGCCATCGCCGACACCGTCGTCTTCCTCAAGGACGGCCGGATCGCCGACCGGGTGACCCTCAGCCCCGAGTCCACCGCCCGCAACGCCGCCGCCGTTTCGGCCCACATGACCCGCCTGGAGTCCTGATGCTGGTCATCGCCAACGTACGCGAGCGCTGGACGAGCTTCCTGGCCTCGTTCATGGCGGTCCTGGTCGGCGTCGCGTTGATCTCGACCACCCTGGTGATCTACGACTCGGCCAAACCGACGGTCCTGCCGCGGCTGGAGGCCGCCACCGCGCTGGTACTCCCGGTACAGGCCACCGACCGCAACGGCAGCCCCAAGGACCGGATCCCATGGAGCAAGGCCGAAGCGGACGCGCTCATCGGCAAGCTGCGCTCGGTGCCCGGTGTGGGCTCCGTCGTGATCGACCGCACCTTCTACGCCCAGGCCTTCCGGGACGGCGCACCGGTCCGCGACGACGGAGCCGCGGACGCCGGCCACGGCTTCTCCAGCACCGGACTGGCCCCGTACCGGCTGGTCTCCGGCCGGGCCCCGAACACCGCCGACGAAGTGGCGGTCGACCGGGCGCTGGGCGTCGAGGCGGGCCGGAAGCTCACCGTGAACCTCACCGCCGGACGCAGCGACTTCACGGTGGTCGGCACGGTCGACGGCCCCGGCTTCTACTTCAGCGACGAGAGCGCCGCTCAGCGGGAACCCGGGGTGGGAGTGATCGCTCTGCTGGCCGCCCCCGGCGCGGCGGCAGGTGAGCTGACCGCGGCGGCCCGCGCCGCCGTCGGGGACCAAGGCAGCGTGGTCTCGGGCGACGGGCGCTCCACGATCCAGCCCCAGTACCTCGACCACAAGCGCTTCCTCGGCACTCAACTGATCGCCGCGATGGCCACGTTGGGCCTGTTCACCACCGCGTTCGTGGTCGCCTCCATGCTGGTCCTGGCGACCGGCCTGCGGCGCCGCGAGATCGGTCTGCTGCGGATGATCGGCGCAAGCCCCGCGCAGGTGCGCCGGATGGTCCTGGGCGAGGCGGCCGCCGTGGGCCTGCTCGGGTCGGTGGCCGGCTGCCTGGCCGGCATCGCGGCCGCACCGCTGCTGCGCGACATCCTGCTCCGCCTGGACGTGGCCCCGCCGGACATGGCGGTGCGGGTGGCGGCGTGGCCGCTGCTCACGGCCACCGCGATCGGCGTCGGCGTCAGCGTGATCGGCGCGTGGGCGGCGAGCCGGCTGGCCGCCAGGGTGGCCCCGTTGGAGGCGCTGCTCGAGAGCCGCTCCGGCAACCGGTCGATGAGCCGCGCCCGGTTGTCCTCCGGCCTGGTGGTGCTCGGCCTCGGGGCGGTGCTCGCGGTGATGACCGCCACCGCCGCTGCGGACAACCGGGTCAACATGGCGATCGCGGCCACCATGGTGCTGATCGTGGCCGCCGCACTGCTCGCCCCGGTCTTCGTCGGGCCGGTGGGCAGGGCGGTGACCAGTCCCTTCGGACGCTCGGGTTCGGCCGGTCCGATGCTCATCCGGGCGGAGCTGACCGCGAGTTCGCGCCGCGCCGCCTCGATGGCGGCGCCCGTGATCGCGGCGGTCGGGTTCGCCGTCCTGCTCAGCGGCATGGTCGAGACGATGCGGGTGGCCTATCCGGCCGGAGACGCGCTGAAGCTCGCGGGCCAGGCGATCGTGACCAATGACGGCACCCCGGGCAACACCGACGAGGTGGTCGCCGCCAACCCGGTGGGCAAGGCCGCCCTGCCGACCCGCGCGTTCGTGCACAAGGCGGACGGTTCCACCGTGGTGATCGACGCCCTGGGATCGCGTGATCCGAACTGGGGCCGACCCGGCGAGGCGGTGCTCGGGGAGTCCGTCGCCACCTGGCTCGGCGTCAAGGCCGGTGACCAGTACCCGGTGCGCTTCGCGGACGGGACCACCGTGCGACTGCGCATCGCCGAGGTCCTGCCGGACGACCCCGCGCGCGGTGACTTCGTGATGTCCCGCAGCCTGGTGCGGAGCCATGACCCGGCCGCGCTGAACGACGACGTCTTCGTCCCCGAACAGGTGAAGCCGGTCGCGATCCCCGGGACCGCCACCCACGACGCCGTCGAGTACGCCCTGGACAGCTACAACACGGACGCCCGGCTGACCGACAGCCTCGCCGCGATGCTGATCGCCATCGCGGTCGGCTACAGCGGGATCGCCGTTGCCAACAGCATGGCGATGGCCGCACACGGCCGGCGCCGCGACTTCGCGGTGATGAAGTCCGCCGGCGGTACGATCAAACAGCTGCTGGCGTTCGCCGTCGGGGAGACCTCCCTGGTGGTCGGCATCGGTGCGGTGCTCGGCGTCCTGGTGACGCTGCCGCCGCTGTCCGGAATGGCCTCCGGGCTCTCCCAGGTCACCAAGGCGGACGTCGGGCTCCACCTGAACCTCTCCACGCTGGCCGCGGTGATCCTCGGATCACTGGCCCTGGCGATCGCCGCGAGCGCGGTGGTCACCTGGAAGACCATGCGCCGCGCGGAGATCTGAGACGGGCGCTGCTCCGGGACACCCCCGACCCGGAGCAGCGCTCCCGCCTTTCCGGCCCCGTACCGTGCGCCGCTCTTCCGCCGTCCTATAGAAGGCCGTATAGAAGCCTGATAGCGACGCTCATTGTGCTGTACGGGAAGCGCAATGGGAGGCGATCACAGTGACTGTTCCTGACCCGCGGACCCGCACCCGGTGGCTCCGGGCCTGCAACCGGGTCGTTCGGCCGCGTTGCCGCATCGTGTGCGCCCCGCACGCGGGCGGCACGGCACAGGCCTACCGGACGTGGCCGAGGGGACTGCCGTACGACGTCGAGGTGCACGCGGTCCAGTACCCGGGGCGGCAGGACCGTCTGGCGGAGGACCCGGTCGAGAGCATGCCGGAGGTCGTACGGCCGGTGGCGGACGCCCTGGAGCCCTTCCTGGCCGACCCGTTGGTGTTGTTCGGCCACAGCATGGGCGCCGCCGTCGTCTACGAGGTGGCGCTGGAGCTGGAGCGCCGCCACGGACGCCCGGCCGACCTGGTGGTGGTCTCCGGATCCCGGGCCCCGCACCACCGCGAACCGCATGCGCGCCATGAACTCGGCGACCGGGAACTGGTCGAGGAGGTGCGCCGGCTCAACCGGTCCTTCGGCGAGTTGGCGGCCGCGCCGGAACTCTTGGAGCTGGTCCTGCCCTCGATCCGAGCGGACTTCAAGCTCGCCGGACGCTACGTCCGCTCCCCGCCGATCGCGCTGCGGGCACCGCTGTTGGCCCTGGGCGGCAGTTCCGACCCGGACGTCGGCCCGGAGGACCTCACCCGCTGGCGGGCCTGCACGACGGGCCGGTTCGCCGCGCGGACCCTGGCCGGCGACCACTTCTACCTCGTCGACGAGGCACCGGTGCTCGACACCATCGCGCCCTGGCTGCCCGGTACCCGGCTCACGGCCCACGGCGCCGCCTGAGCCCCGACCGACCGCCCCTACCACCGATCTGGAGAACCCGAGCATGGTGGACCTCCACAGCGCTACCAGCGTCAGCACGGTCTTCACGGAACGCGCCCGGCGGACCGGCGCCGACCCGGCAGTCGCGATCGTCACCGACCCTGCGGACCCGGCCTCCGCCCAGTGCCTCACCTTCGCCGAACTCGACCACGAGGCACGGGTGTTCGCGCAGGAACTGAGCCGGGCCTGTGAACCCGGCGCCCGGGTGCTGCTGCTCTACCCGACCTCCGCGGAGTTCGTCGCCGCTGTCCTCGGCTGCCTCTACGCCGGCATGGTCGCGGTGCCCTCCTCGATGCCCGGCCGCTACCGGCACGACCGGCGGAGGGTGCTCGGCATCGCCCGCGACGCCGACGCCGCGTGCGTACTCACCTCCGCCGACGACCACGCCGAGGTGACGGCCTGGGCCGCGCAGGAGGGCCTCCACGCGCCGGTGCTCCGCCCGGAGCTCGACCCGGCGCGTGACGTGTCCGACGTCCGGGTGCACCCGGCCGACCGGGAGACCCTGGCGCTGCTGCAGTACACCTCCGGTTCCACGTCGGACCCGAAGGGCAGCATGGTCACCCACGGCAACCTGCTGGCCAACGCGGCCACCACCGCCGAGGCCTTCCGCTTCGAGGAGGGCCAGCGCTTCGGCGGCTGGTTGCCGAACTACCACGACATGGGCCTGATGGGGCTGCTGCTCTCGCCCCTGCTCGGCGGCGTCGGCACCGTCCTGATGAGTCCGGCTGCCTTCCTGCGCCGGCCGCGCGCCTGGCTGGAGATGCTCGGCGCCTTCGGGGTCACCCTCTCTGCGGCGCCGAACTTCGCGTACGAGCTGTGCACCGCGCGGGTGCGCGAGGAGGAGCTCGACGGGCTGGACCTTTCCCGCTGGCGCTTCGCCGTCAACGGCTCCGAGCCGGTCAAGGCCCGCGTTCTCGCCGACTTCGCCGCGAAGTTCGCGCCCGCCGGCTTCCGGCCGGACGCCTTCGCACCCTGCTTCGGCATGGCCGAAGCCACCCTGCTGGTCTCCACCACCCCAAGCCGCGAGCCCGTGGTGCTGCGCTGCGACGCGGCCGCGCTGGAGCAGGACGCCGTGCGCCCGGCCGGCGCCGGACCGGTCCGCACCCTGGTCAGCTGCGGCGCCCCGCGTGACCTCGACGTGCGGATCGTCGACCCGGCGACGTCGAGGGAGCTGCCGGGCGGTCAGGTCGGCGAGATCTGGCTGAGCGGTCCCTCCGTGGTGCGCGGCTACTGGCGCAACGAGGCGGCGACCGGTGAGACCTTCGGCCGGACGGTGGGCGCGGCGGGCGGTTTCCTGCGCACCGGCGACCTCGGCACGCTGGTCGACGGGGAGCTGTTCGTGACCGGCCGCATCAAGGAAATGATGATCATCCGCGGCCGCAACATCTACCCGCACGACATCGAGCACGAGCTGCGTCTGAACCACGAGCAGCTGCGCGACACCGTGGGAGCCGCGGTGACCGTCCCCGGCGGTGCGGACGGTGAGGACCGGCTGGTCCTGATCCACGAGGTCCGCAGGCTCGTCCCGGATGAACAACTCGCCGACCTCGCAGGCAAGCTGCGCAATACGGTGGCCCGGGAGTTCGGGCTCCGCGCGGACGCGGTGCTGCTGATGCGGCGCGGCGGCGTGCAGCGCACCACCAGTGGCAAGGTCCGCCGGGCCGAAATGCGCGCCCAGTACCTCGACGGTGAACTGCGACCGGTCTGGTCCGACGGCTACCGGGCCCGTGCCGAGGCGGTCACGGGGGAGTCCCGGTGACCACGGTGGACCGCCCCCCGGGCCTGGCGGCCGAGTTGGACCGTTGGTCGGAGGCCGGCGGCCCGTTCGACCCCGTGCTGCTCACCCGCCACGACGAGGCCGAGTCCTTCCCCGCCGAGGCCTGCGCGGCCCTGGACAGCCACGGTGTGGCCGGCCTCTACGTCCCGTGCCGCCGGGGCGGCAGGCTGGAGCACCTGGACCAGCTGCACGCGTCGCTGCGCGCGGTCGCCGCGCGGGACATCACGGTCGCGGTGGCCCACGGCAAGACCTTCCTCGGCGCCGCCTCCGTCTGGGTCGGCGGCGACGCGGCCCAGGCCGAGAGCCTGGCCCGCCATGTCCTCGCGGGCGAGGCCGTGGCCTGGGGCCTCACCGAACCCGGCCGGGGCAGCGACCTGCTGGCCGGTGAGGTCACCGCCGTCCGCGAGGGCCCGGGCTGGCGCCTGAACGGGCGGAAGTGGCCGGTGAACAACGCCACCCGCGGTCGCTTCCTCTGCGTGCTCGCCCGCACCGACCCGGCCGGGGGCCCGCGGGGCTTCAGCGTGTTCCTGGTGGACAAGCACGAACTCGCCGTCGGTGCCGTCCGTCCGATGCCCAAGCTGCCGACCCACGGCATCCGTGGTGCGGACATCAGCGGAGTCGAGTTCGACGACGCGCTGGTGCCGGGCCGCGCGCTGGTCGGAGACGAGGGCGCCGGAATCGAGCTGTCCCTCAAGGCGCTTCAGTTGACGCGTACGGCCTGCGTGGCGCTGTCCCTCGGCGCGGGTGACCACGGACTGCGGCTGCTCCGCCGCTTCCTGCGGGAGCGCCGACTGCACGGCCGCTGGCTCGCCGATCTGCCGCACGCCCGAGTGGTGGCCGGCCGGGCGGTCGCCCGGCTGATGCTCGCCGAGGCCGTCGCCGCCACCTCGGCCGCCGTCGCCCATGAGGCACCCGGCGAACTGGCCGCCGTCTCGGCGATCGCCAAGGCGCTCGCACCGACCCTGATCCAGGGCCAACTCCGGCTCATCGGAGAGCTGTTGGGAGCCCGCGGCTTCCTGCTGGACGTCGAGGGCTACGGGGCCTTCGGCAAGCTGGAGCGCGACCACCAGGTCGTCTCGATCTTCGACGGCAGCACCTGGGTCAACCGCGCGGTGCTCGCCGCCCATCTGCCGCTGCTGGTCCGCACCCCGGCCGCCGACCGGCCCGCTCCGGTGACCGACTGGCTGCGCGCCGACGGGCCCCGCGCGCCGCTCGACCCGTCCGCCCTCGCTCCGCTCAGCCGTGGCGACACCGTGCTCGGCGCACTCGACGCGCTGGCCGCTCGCGTCGACCCCGGGGGCACCGGCGGCGCCGACGGCCCGGCCCGGGCCTTGGCCGACGCGAAACGCGCGCTGTTCGACGCGATCCGCTGCCTGTGCCCCACCGCCGGAGCGCCGGCCACCGCGACCATGCGGCTCGCCGAGCGGTACGAGTGGTGCTGGGCCGGGGCCGCCGCCCTGGCCCTGTGGACGTCCGGCCCGGTACCCGAGGCGGACGTCTGGTGGCGCGGCGGCAGCTGGCTGCGCGGCTGCCTGGCCCTCGTCCTCGAACAGCTCGGGGACGAGGCCGGCGGGCGAGCGGACGCCGTCTTCGACGAACTCGGCAGCCTCGTGCTCTCCGATGCCGGAGCACACCCCTCCCTGTTCCGCCGACCGCTGGAGGACCTCCGGTGACCGCCGCCGTTCCATCCGATCCGCCCTCCGAGGCCCGGGCCGACGCCGCTTTCGGTGGCCGTGCCGAGGCCCTGGAGAACCTGCTCGGCGACCCGTGGGACGCCGACAACCCGGCGGGCTTCGCGGCCGTGGTGGCCGCCGACGAGGCCGAACGCACCCCGGCCGGAGGCGAACGCGCCCTGGACGACTTCGGGGTGCTCGCCGAGTTCGTCCCCGAACGCCTCGGTGGACGGCTGGGCCGAGCCGACCACCTCATCGACCTCATGCGCTCGGTCTACCGGCGCGACCCGAGTCTGGGCCTCGGCCACTGTTCCAGCTCGCTGCTGGGCGCCGTCAACCTCTGGACGGCGGGTTCCGAGACCCAGCAGCGTCACGCGGCGGACCTCCTGCTCGCCGGTGGCAAGCTCTCCTGCGCCTTCCACGAGCTCGCCCACGGCAACGACATCGGTTCGGTCGACTTCGCCGCCGTCCCGACCGCCGGCGGACACCGGCTCACCGGACGCAAGGAGAGCATCTCGAACCTGGACCGGGCCCGGGGCGTCGTCTTCCTGGCCCGTACGGACCCGGCCGGAGGCCCGCGCGGCTGCTCGCAGTTCTACCTTCCCGTCACCGCATTCGACCCCGACCGGGTGACCGGGCTGCCCCGCTTCCGATCGGTCGGCATGCGCGGTGTCCGCCTCGGTGGCGTCCGGGTCGAGGGTCTCCCGGTCGGCGCCGACGACCTGGTCGGTGCCCCGGGGACGGGTCTGGAGACGGCGGCCCGCGCGTTCCAGCTCACCCGCACCGCCCTGCCCGGGATGAGTACCGCGATCCTCGACACCGCCCTGCGCGTCACCCTGCACCACGTGCGCCGCCGCAGGCTGTACGGCCGCACCGCCGCCGACATCCCGATGGTGCGTAGCACCCTCGCCAACGCCTTCGCCGACCTGCTGCTCTGCGAGGCCTTCGCCGCGGTGGCCGCGCGGGCGCTGCACGTGCGACCGGAATCGGGCAGCGTGTACGCGCCCGCCGTGAAGTACCTGCTGTCCGGCGTGTTGCTGGACGCCGTGGAGCAGCTGTCGCTGGTGATGGGCTCGGAGTTCTACCGGCGGGACGGCGAGCACGCGGTGTTCCAAAAGATGGCGCGGGACGTCAAGCCGGTCGGCTTCGGGCACATCGCCAGAGCCGCCTGCCTGTCGGCGCTGTTGCCCCAGCTGCCCTTGCTGGCTCGTCGTTCCTGGCGTGACAGCGCCCCGGCCCCGGTCGAACTGTTCGGCTCCGACGGCGATCTCCCGCCGCTGGACCTCGCCGGGCTGCGGATCTCCGCGAACGGCCGGGACGTGCTCGCCGCCGCGCTCAACGCGGCTGCCGAGGAGGACTCGACGTCGGCCGGGCTGCGCCCGCTCGTCGAGCCGTACACCGCCCGGCTGCGCACCCTGGCGGATTCGTGCGTCGGACTGCGGCCCGCAGACCTGTCCGTGGCCGCGCCCGTGGCGGTCCGTGAGCTCGGCGCCGAGTACGCGGCGCTGCTCGCGGCCTCCGCCTGCCTGGGGATCCACCGGCATGCGCCGGCCGACGACTTCCTCGGCCGGCCGCACTGGCTGGTCGCCGCGTTCACCCGGCTGGCGTCCCGGGCCCCGGGCCGGGCCGCGGACCTGCCGGCCGAGGTCGAGGACGCGCTGGTCGAGGAGCTGTTCGAGCGGGACGACGAGGTCCGCGGTTTCGGACTGTCGGCCCGCCGCTACCGATGAGGCCCGCGGCCCGGCCGGCCGGGCCCGACCGTTCACGACACAGGAGGACACCTCAGATGGACAAGCCCGCTTCCGCTCCGACGACCGTCTCGGAGCTGGTGGATTGGATGGTCGGTCGCGTCGGCGAGTACCTTCCGGAGCTGACCGAGCCCGTCGCCACCGACCGTCCGCTCGGCGAGTACGGATTGGACTCGATCGCGGTGCTGGCGTTCGCCGCCGACGTCGAGGATCGGCTCGCGATCCGGATCGATCCCACGGTGGTCTGGGACCATCCGACCATCGAGCAACTCGCCGCGTTCCTCACGGCTGGGACGGAAGGGCGGAGCGAGGTGGCGTGATCCCGCCCCACCTGGGCCGGACCCCCGTGCGTGGTGGCCCGGCCCGGGGGTCGCGGCAGTGGGAGCACGACAGAGGCCGCGGGAGTTCCCGCGGCCTCTTCCTGTTCGTCCGTGCTGCCGGACCGGAATCCGTCAGGCCGTGTCACCCGCCATCTCGCGGACCAGGCTGAGCGGGCGCATGTCCGTCCAGTTCTGCTCCACGTACTCGAGGCACGCCGCACGGCTGTCCTCGCCGTGCACCGACTGCCAGCCGGCCGGGATCTCAGCGAACGCCGGCCACAGCGAGTGCTGGCCCTCGTCGTTGACCAGGACGAAGTACGGCGCGTCGTCGTTCTCGAAGGGGTTGGCCACGGTGAACACACCTCGCTTGTGCGTACGGAAGGGCTGTCCCCCCGATGGTGCGGCGCCGCTCTACAGGTTTCCTACAGGTCCCCCGTCCCGCCCGCATAGCCGATCTGTAGGCGCGGTGGCCAGGGTGGTGCCGACAGCGCTCCGGCGCCCGACCGGACACCGGCCAGGACACCTGTGGGAGAAGCTTTGAACACGGCGGCGATCGACATTGTCTGTCCGGCCTGGAACCGCTCCGAGGCCATCCGGCCGACGATCGACAGCGTCCTCGCCCAGACGTTCACCGACTGGCGGCTGCTGGTGGTCTCCGACGGGAGCACCGACGACACCGACGACGTCGTCCGCTCGTACGACGACCCCAGGATCACCCTCATCCGGGCGTCGCACCATGGCCACCCGGGCGGTCCCCGCAACATCGGGCTCGCCGTCTCCACCGCCCCGGCCATCGCCTACCTGGACAGCGACGACCGCTGGTTACCGGACCATCTCGCTGTGCTCCAGAGGGCGTTCGACGAGGGTGCTCGACTGGTGGTGACGGCGAGCATCGGGCTGAACCAGCAGGACGAGGAGCAGTACCGGTCGGACCTGCTGAACACGGTGTGGCACCCCGACCTCCAGTTGTTGTGGGCGTTCTTCGAGCCCTCCCGGGTCGGTCACCTGAGTGGCCTGCCGGAGAGTGTCGGTGGCTGGACGGTCGATCACACCGGCATGGAGGACTGGGACCTCTGGCTGCGTCTCACCGACGCCGGGGAGCGGTTCACCACGCTCTCCGACCGGACCGTTCAGATGTACCTGAGCGACACCTCCCGACGGCGCACGATGGAGCTACGACACCGGCTGACCCTCGGCGTCCTGCCCCACGAGGACGCCTGCCGAGCCCTCCTGGACCGCTGCCGCACCCCGGAGGTCCAGGACGAACTGAGGGCCGCCTTCGCCGACGAGATGATGCGCTTCTACCATGCCAAGGCGCAGGAGAGCGAGTTGGTGATGCCGCCCGGTGTGACGGCCGATGAAGTCCTCGGTCGAGTAGAGCAGTTCGTCACCGACCCGCAGACTCCGATGCTCCGCGAGCTCACCTTCGTCCCACAAAGGGAGGAGTACGCGGTCGTGCTGCCTCTACAGTGCAGCAGCGAGCATCATGCAGACCGCCTGCGCGCCTTCCTGCTCACCCACGACTCAGGCCGACACGCGGTCGTGCGTCGGCTGATGTACCCCTCCGAGCACCGGTGACATGCCCTGCGGCGTACACACGACGGTGATCTTCGCGGTCGAGACGTCCGCGAAGATCACCCCCAGCAACTCACGCCGTGCAGTTGATCAATTGCCCAGCACTTTCTCAGACCGCGGGGACCATCCCGAGCAGCTCGCTCAGGCGGCGGATGGTGGCGGGCGACTCGCGGTGCAGGCCGGCGACGTCGAGGCCCTCGTCTCCCAGGATCATCAGCAGCGCCCGCTCCCCGATGGCCAGCACCACGACGTAGCCGCTGTTGCAGCGGGTGACCACGTCGCGCAGGCCGCCCACGCCGACCTCGGCCGCGGTGCGGCGGCCGAGGCCGAGCATGGCGGCCGACAGGGCGGCGGCCGACTCGGGGTGGACGGCGGCCGTGTCAGCGGCCACCAAGAGGCCGTCGGTGGTGGAGATGACACTCTCCGAGATGCCCATGACCCGCTCGCGGAGGGACTTCAACTCGTCGACCAGTACGGCGGTCGGTGTCTGGCTGCTCATGGTGCGCTCTTCTCACTCTGCTCGGTCGTCTCGGTACGCGCGGTGTGCTCGGCGCGGTGTGCGTTCGGTGGACCGTCGGAAGCGGCCGCCGCTTCCTCGGATCGGGCGGGCAGGCCGCCGGGGCCGCCCGGACCGCCCGCGCCGGGTGCCCTGCGGACGCGGCGCGGCAGCGGCCCGGTGTCGGCCGGCGGCGGTTCGCTCGTCGGTACGCGCGGGGCCACGCTCGGTGCCAGGGGGACCGGATGCGCCGCTTCCCGGTGGAGCAGGTGCCGGGCGTCCATCCGTACGACGTCGAGGAGCACCGCGAACACACCGCGTCCCAGGGCGAAGCCGAGGTCGCGCGCGGTGCGGCGGCCGGTGGCGGCGGCCAGGATCTCCCGGTAGCGGACCGGGATCCGCAGCGCGCCGGACTCGGCCCGGGCGGCGGGACGGATCCGGATGCGGGCCAGTTCGCCGGGCGGTCCCCAGAGGCGGGTCAGCAGGGCCGTGCGCCGGGCCGTCTCCTCGAAGAGCCGCTCCGGCTCGATGCCCGGGCGCAGCGCGATCCTGGCAGGCGGCGCCGCCTCGGCCGTCTCCCAACTGCCGGGCGGGCTCAGCACCAGGGCGAAGGCCCCGTCGAAGGCGGCGGCGGCGCAGACGGCTTCGACCTCGGCGGCGCCGATCGACCCCTGGGCCACCAGGGCCGCGCCGAGGTCGCCGCCCCAGGTCGGGGGAGCGTCGGCCGGCCGGCCGGCGGACGCGGCCGTCTCGGCGGACGCCCACTCCTCCTCGCCGACGCGCCCGGACTTCAGCAGCAGGGTCTCGGCGGTCGGGGCCCCGGGGGTCTCGATCGCGGCGACCAGGCCCTGCTCCAGGTGGATCGTGCCGCCCGGTGCGCTGGAGACGGTGACCGAGCCGGTGAACTCCGTCCGGCGCAGCGCGAGCAGCAGCGCGGGCACGTTGCGCGCGGTGGGCGGAGCCGGCGTGGTGGGAGCCGCGGGCATGGCGGGCGGCGCCGGGTCGTGGGACGGGTCGGTCATGCCAGCAAGTCCCGCGCGCGGTCGGCGGTCTGGCGGACGGCCAGCGCCAGGTTGGTCCGTTCCCGGTCCAGCACGGTGGCCAGCAGCAGGGGGTCCCCCTTCCGGGACACCACCTGGACGACCTGGTGATGGCGGGTGCTGGTGACCACCAGGCTCTCCAACTCGCTCTCCGCCCCTGCCTCGTACAGCCGCTCGCCGATCAGGTTGGTCAGCTCCGCGAGTTCGGCCCCGGTCCCGAGCAGCCGGTGGTCCCCGGCGGACCGGTAGGTGAGACCTGTGACGGCGTCGACGAGCGCGGCACCGACCACTCCGGGGGAGCCGAGCACATCGGAGAGGGAAGCTTCGAGTGCGCGCACCAGTACCCCTTCACGTTCTGAACCCCGGCAGCGTACTTTATTTCATCATTTTCACGAGGCGACCACAACCGATGACTTCTTGCTACTTTGTTCCTGCACACGGGAGTTCTGCCCGGAAGTCACGCAAAGGACGAACAGCGCATGAACATTGACGACGCACTCAAGGACGCGATGGCCATCGAGGGGGCCATCGGAGTGGCCGTGGCCGACTACGATAGCGGTATGTCACTCGGGTTCCTCGGCGGGGGGCAGCAGCTCGACCTGGAGATTGCGGCCGCCGCCAACACCGAGGTCGTTCGTGCGAAGATACGCGCCCTGGCCGCGCTGTCGATCGACGATGTCATCGAGGACATCCTGATCACCCTCGGCACCCAGTACCACCTGATCCGCCCGCTGACCCGCAGTCACGGCTCGCTCTTCCTCTACCTGGCACTGGACCGCTCGCGCGCCAACCTCGCGCTCGCCCGGCACGGTCTCAAGCGCATCGAGGCCGCTCTCGACATCTAGCCGAGGCCGCGCCCCGTCCGGAAACCCCACCCGAAGCCCCGCGCGGCGCCGCTTTTCGCGCGTGGAATTCCGGGCGGAGCGAATGCGGGGCGTGATGAACCGACTACGGGGCTCCGTCCGTGGGATTCGGGCCGCGAATATCGCGGTGTACGCCGACCACGGAAATGCGTGACTTTCCGATGACTGCGCGTCATATTCGCCCCGGCTGTTCCGGCCGGCGCCGGAGCGCCGCAATACCGTGACCGCACCGCCGCACCGCCGGTGTTTCGGCGGTGCCGCGGAATCGGCTCGACCGGCTCGTCGGCGGGCTGGGTGCGTTGCGCTGTCGCGACGAATAGTGCGTGTCGCAAGCATCGCGTTCCCCCATGGGGCTGTCGCGCCTCTCATGCTGGGGCGGACGCCGCTTCGCGTGGGCGGGTGGAGCTCTACGGGCCGGACGGAGACTGCTGATGAGTGTGCTGGAACGCGTGGACGAGAGGGCCCTGGCCGTGGGAGGGGACGACGAGTCGGACGTCTATCCGGACGACCGGGAGTGGGTGAACGCGTGCATCCGGCGCGTCCGCGGCGAACTCGCGCCCGAGGAGACGGCGGTGAACGAGATCCCGCTGCCCCCACAGGAACATGTGACGCCTGCGCGCCGACAGGCGTGCCCCGGACCGGCGCCGGCGCCGGTCCGGGGCACGTTCACGCATCCCCGGCGGGACCCGCGGCCGGCTCGTCCGCGGGCGTCCGAATTCCGTAAGGAGTCGCTTGCCGTGCCGTAGCCGAGCCGCGGCATACGGTCGTGCCAGCGCGGCCACTCCGCCTCCGCGCGTACCCGCGAAGGAGCGCCACCGTGAACGCCCACGACGACGACGCCGACGGGCCCCACCGTCCCCCGCCCGGCCCCGATCGGCAGCCCGAGCCCGAGCCCGAGCCCGAGCCCGAGCCGGAGCCCGGGCCCGAGCGGAAGCCCCCACCCGGGCCCGCGCGCCCGGAGTTCTGGCGCAGCCCCCTGCGCGGCCCCTGGCTCACCTCGATGTTCGGCCTGGTGCTGCTGCCCGGGATCACGGTGGAGTTCGTGACCGGGCTCCTGTCCTACGCCGCCTACAACCCCGGCCTCGGCCCGGTCAACGACCAGACCCCGGACAAGGGTTGGCTCGGCTTCTACCTCTTCTCCTGGCCCACCAGCCCCAGTTGGCTCTACCGGCTGAACCAGGGGATCCACGTGACCCTCGGGATCGTGCTGATCCCGGTCCTGCTGGCCAAGCTCTGGTCGGTCATCCCCAAGCTCTTCTCCTGGCCCCCGCTCCGCTCTGCCGCCCATGCGGTCGAGCGCCTGTCGCTGCTGCTCCTGGTCGGTGGCGCACTGTTCGAGTTCGCCACCGGGGTGCTCAACATCCAGTTGCACTACATCTTCCCCGGTTCCTTCTACACCCTGCACTTCTACGGTGCGTGGGTCTTCGCCGGCGCCTTCGCCGTCCACGTGGTGTTCCGCGTCCCGGTCATGGTCCGGGCGCTGCGCAGCCGGCGCCTGCGTACCGAACTGCGCACCGGCGCCGCCGACACGCTGCCCGAGCCGCCCGACGGCACCGGCCTGGTCTCCCCGAGCCCCGCGCCCGCGACCGTCTCCCGGCGCGGCGCCCTCGCCGTGGTCGGTGCGGGCTGCCTCACGCTGTTCGCGGTGACGGTCGGCCAGAGCCTCGGCGGATGGTGGCGCAGGACCGCGCTGCTCGCCCCGCACGGCCAGGAGCCCGGCACCGGCCCGAACGCCTTCCAGATCAACAAGACCGCTGCCGACATCGGCATCCGCCCCGCCGACATCGGCCCCGACTGGCGGCTGACCGTCCGCGGGCCCGGCCGTGAGGCCGTCCTCACCCTGGACCAGCTGAGGAGCCTCCCGCAGACCACCGCGGCCCTGCCCATCGCCTGCGTCGAGGGCTGGTCCACCCCCGACCAGGACTGGACCGGCGTCCGGTTGACCGACCTGGCCGCGCTCGTCGGCCTGACCGACAGCCCGCCGGACGTCTTCGTGGAATCCGTCCAGCGCGGCGGGTCCTTCGCCTCCACCGTCCTGCGCGACAACCAGGTCCGCGACGCCCGCTCCCTGCTGGCCCTGCGCGTCAACGGCGCCGACCTCTCGCCCGACCACGGCTACCCGGCCCGGATCATCGTTCCCGCCAACCCCGGTGTCCACAACACCAAATGGGTCACCCGCCTCACCTTCGGAGCCACCGGATGAGAAACCGGATGAGAAACCGGATGAGCCATCGGACGATCCACCGGAGGAGAAACCGGGTGAGCCACCGCAGAGGCTTCCGCGAGCGCTACGGCGCGTCCCCGCTGCACCTGCTGCTCCTGGTGTGCTCCTTCGCCCTGGCCCTGTACGCCGGGATCCGCCTCCTCAAGGGCGATCCGCTCGGCGTCGCGATCTGGTTCGTCGGAGCCGCGCTGCTCCACGACCTGGTCCTGCTGCCGCTCTACACGCTCACCGACCGGGCCGCCCAGGCCCTGACGGGTGTCCGCCGGGCTTCCGCGGGCGGGGCGCACCGGATGCCGGCGGTCAACTACCTCCGCGTCCCCGCCTTCCTCTCGCTGCTGCTGCTGGTCGTCTGGTACCCGCTCATCCTGCGTCGCGTCCCCGGCTACCACGCCGCCACCGGCCTGGATCCGGCGGTGTTCCTCGGGCGCTGGCTGCTGCTGACCGCGGCGTTCTTCGCCGTCTCGGCGCTGTGCCTGCTCGCCGCGACGGCCCGGCGGCGACGGTCGGAGAGGCCTCGCCGCGAGCCCGTGGCGAGGGGACGTTCGTGATTCGTAAGGCATGGTGCCCCCGTTCCGGCGCGGTCCGTTCCTACAGTTGGCGGGAGGTTGTTCCCGAGAAGAGAGGCGGACCGGGATGACGGTCGACCAGGACGTCCTGCCGAGCGCCGAGGTGGGCGTCATCGGCGGCTCCGGGCTCTACGAACTGCTGGACGACGTGACCGAGGTGCGGGTGGACACCCCGTACGGCGAACCGAGCGACGTGGTGTTCGTGGGGGAGGTGGCCGGCCGCCGGGTCGCGTTCCTGCCCCGGCACGGGCGCGGCCACCGGCTTCCCCCGCACCGGATCAACTACCGCGCGAACCTGTGGGCGCTGCACACGCTGGGTGTGCGGCAGGTGGTCGCGCCGTGCGCGGTGGGCGGGCTGCGCCCGGAGTACGGGCCGGGCACGCTGCTGGCGCCCGACCAGTTCGTGGACCGGACCTCGGGGCGCCCGCAGACCTTCTACGACGGCCTGCCGCTGCCGGACGGCACGGTGCCGGAGGTGGTCCACGTGTCGATGGCCGACCCGTACTGCCCGGCGGGGCGGACGGCGGTGCTGGGGGCCGCCCGGGAGGCGGCCTGGGAGCCGGTCGACGGCGGCACGCTGGTGGTGATCGAGGGCCCGCGCTTCTCCACCCGCGCCGAGTCCCGCTGGTTCACCGCCAACGGCTGGTCGGTGGTCGGCATGACGGGACACCCGGAGGCCGTCCTCGCCCGTGAACTCGGGCTCTGCTACACCTCACTGGCCCTGGTCACGGACCTCGACGCCGGGGTGGAGAGCGGTGCGGGCGTCACCCACGGCGAGGTGCTGGAGGAGTTCGCCCGCAACGTCGACCGGCTGCGCGCCGTGCTGTTCAAGGCGGTGGAGCGGCTGCCGCTGGTGCGCGAGTGCCCCTGCCCGCACGCCCTGGACGGTCTCACGACGGGTCTTCCCGGGGTGCCCGGCGGTGGGTCGTAGCGGCGGGCGGCGGGGGTCGGGTCGTAGCGGTGGGCGTCGGGCGTCGGGTCGTAGCGCCGGTGCCGGTGGAAGGGCGGGCAGGGTGATCGACCGTACCGTCCCGTCCTGCGTTCTCGCCCTCGCCGCCCTGGTCGCCGCGCTGGCGCTGACCTTCACCGACGGCGGCGCCGTGCCGCTCCCGGTCTGGTACGTCCTGGACACGGCCCTCTTCGCCGTCGCGGTGCTGCTGCTGCGCCGGGTGCCCGGCCGGCAGGTCGCGCTGCTGGTCCTGGCCGGCAGCGCGGCCGTCGCCGCCGTCGGGCTGCTGGCCCCGCCGCGCACCAGTGACGACGCCTACCGCTACGTCTGGGACGGCCGGGTCCAGGCGGCCGGTATCTCGCCCTACGCCCACACCCCGGACGATCCGGCGCTGGCCGGGCTGCGTGATCCGGGGCTCTTCCCGGCGGGTGACGGCTGCACCGGCTGGGACGAGCGGCGCACCACCGCCGGGGACTGCACCCGGATCAACCGGCCGGCCGTGCACACCATCTACCCGCCGGTGGCGCAGGTCTGGTTCGTCGTGCTGCACCCGTTCGGCGGCGGGGTCCGCGGGGTGCAGGCCGGCGGCGCGGTGCTGGCGGTGGCGACGACCGCCCTGCTGCTGAGGACGGGTCGGGAGCAGTGGCGGGCCGCGTTGTGGGGGTGGTTCCCCGGCGTGGCCGTGTGGGCGGTCAACGACGCGCACGTGGACACGCTCGGAGCCCTGCTGACGGTCGCCGGGCTCGGCTGCGCGGCGCGCGGGAGGGCCGTACGAGGGGGGCTCCTGCTGGGCGGCGCGGTCGCGACCAAGCTGCTGCCGGCCCTCGTCCTCCCCGGCGCGCTGTCCGGCCCGGCGGCCCGGCGCCCGTCCCGGAAGGACGTCCTCCTGGCCGGAGCCGCGCTCGGCGCCTTCGCCCTGTCCTACCTCCCGTACGTCGTGGCCTCGGGCACCTCGGTCCTCGGCTACCTGCCGGGCTACCTGAAGGAGGAGGGCTACGAGCAGGGGCACATTGACCGGTTCGGGCTGCTGAGGCTGGTGCTGTCCGACCGCCTCGCACCGTGGGCGGCGGCGCTCGTCCTGGCGGCCGTGGCGGCCCGGGTCCTCCTGCGGGGCGACCGGTCCCGGCCGTGGGCCGGCGCGCTCCTGGTGACGGGCACGGCGCTGCTGCTGGTCGCGCCCTCCTACCCCTGGTACGGGCTGCTGGTGGTCGCGCTGGTCGCGCTCGACGGCCGCTGGGAGTGGCTGGCCGTCCCGGCCGCCGGGCAGGCGCTCTACCTGGCACAGGGCCCGACGGCGCAGCAGCTCGCCTACGGGACGGCCCTGTGCGTCGTCCTCCTGGTCCCGGTGCCGCGCCGGCGCCGCGCGGGGCGGGCCGTCGCGTCGGCGGGGGCCGGCGGCGGGGGCCGGGGCGTGTCCGACGCCCGAGAAGTGACGGAAGTCTGACGGATCCGCGCAAGGGCTGGCGGGTCCGCGGCCGTTCCTGGTCGAATCGCGGGCGTGAGCGAACAGATCGAAGAGCGCGGCGGGACGCCGGTGGGCCGGCGGGTGGTGCTGGGGATGCTCGGACTCGGCGTCGTCGGCGTGGCGGCCGGGCCCGTCCTCCAGCGGGCCCAGGACACGGTGGCAGGAAAGGACCCGACCGGGCTCACCGGCCTGCTCCCGGGAGGCGGCGGCTTCCGGTACTACTCCGTCGTCTCCTCGGTGCCGTCCCGGGGCCCGGACACCTACCGCCTCACGGTGGACGGCCTGGTGGAACGCCCCGGCAGCTACGGCCTGGCCGACCTCCGGACGATGCCGCAGCGCCGGATCGTGCGGGACGTGCAGTGCGTGACCGGCTGGCGGGTGCCGGACACCCCGTTCGAGGGCGTCCCGCTGGCCCACCTGCTCGACGCCGCCGGGGTGAAGCCGGGCGCCGGTGCGGTGCGGTTCAGCTGCTTCGACGGCGAGTACACCGAGAGCCTCACCCTGGAGCAGGCCCGGCGCGACGACGTCGTGGTCGCGCTCAAGCTCCAGGACGCCCCGATCACGCACGCCCACGGCGGGCCGGTGCGCCTGTACGTGGCACCGATGTACTTCTACAAGTCGGCCAAGTGGCTGTCCGGGATCACCGTCACCGACACGGTGCAGCCGGGTTACTGGGAGCGGAACGGTTATGACGTCGACGCCTGGGTCGGCCGGTCGAACGGACGTGACGATGCGCCGACCGCCTGACCTCCTGCTCCGGTTCGCCCGCGCCGAGCGCTGGGTGCACCGCGCCACCGCGGCCCTGCTGCTGACCTGCCTGGCCACCGCCGCCTGCCTCTACCTGGCGCCGCTGGCCGAACTGGTCGGGCGCCGCAGGCTGGTGGCCACCGTGCACGTGTGGTGCGGCCTGGCCCTGCCGGTCCCGCTGCTGCTCGGACTGGCCTTCCGGGCGGTGCGCGCGGACGTGTCGAGGCTGAGCCGCTTCCTCCCCGAGGACCGGGCGTGGCTGCGCGCGGCGTGGGCGCGCGCCCCGCACCGCCCGGCGGGGAAGTTCAACGCCGGGCAGAAGCTGTACGCCCAGTGGACGCTGGGCGCGATGCTGGTGATCCTCGGCACGGGCCTGGCGATGTGGCTCGTCCACCTCACCCCGCCGGGCTGGCGGACCGGTGCGACCTTCGTCCACGACTGGCTCGCGGCGGCCATCGCCGTGGTGACGGCCGGCCACGTCCGGATGGCCTGGCGCGATCCCGAGGCCCGGCGCGGGATGCGCACGGGGCTGGTCGACCGGCGCTGGGCCGAACGCGAGCACCCGCAGTGGGCGCCCCCCGCGCCGCCCGCGGACCGGGAGGACCCGGCCCGCAGCGGGGGCGCGCCGCGCCCGTGAGGTGCCAGCGGTCCGGTCGGGCCCGGCCCGGCCCGGCCCGGCCCGTGAGGTGCGCCGCGCCCGCCTGACCGCCACGGGGGGGGGGGGGCCCCGCGCCCGGGGCGGGAGCCCCCGGGGGGGGGGGTGCACCCCGGCCCCCCCCGGCCGGGCGGCCCCCCCCCCCCCGCCGGCCGGGAATGGCCGCGCCCCCCGCGACGGGGCGCCGCGCCCCCCCCCACCCCCCCCCCCCGGCAAGGAGAG